>NZ_CP114902.1:6792500-6814137 GCF_027497235.1 Micromonospora sp. WMMD1128 | reverse complement strand
GATCTTCCGGGAGGGTGGGGTGGCCCACCGTCGCGGGACCTGTATCCTGGCTCGCGGAGGATTCGCCTAGAGGCCTAGGGCGCACGCTTGGAAAGCGTGTTGGGTTTACACCCTCACGAGTTCGAATCTCGTATCCTCCGCTCTCTTGAGCAGCAAGCGACAGGGCTGGCCCAATCAGGGCCGGCCCTTCGTCGTTCGGTGTCGCAACGGGTCGGCCGCCGTCACGCGGTGGCTGCGCTCACCGACGGACGCCCGAGGTATCTCGTCGGCGGCGCCGGCGCCTGACGTCAGCCGCTGACGTGGCGGAGGACGGCCAGGACGCGGCGGTTGTCGCCCTCCGAGGCCGGCAGGCCAAGTTTGGCGAAGATGTTCGCCACGTGCTTCTCCACGACTCCGGGCGTGATGACCAGGGCCGCCGCGATCCCGGCGTTGGATCGTCCCTCGGCCATCAGCGACAGCACCTCCCGCTCCCGCGGGGTCAGCGACGCCATCCCGGTGGTGTCCCGCCCGGCCCGCATCAGGTGGCCGACCACCTCCGGGTCCAGGGCGGTGCCGCCGGACGCCACCCGGGTCAGCGCGTCCACGAAGTCGGCGACGTCGGCGACCCGGTCCTTGAGCAGGTAGCCGACGCCGGTGGGCCGGTCGGCGAGCAGGCGGGTCGCGTAGCGGGTCTCCACGTACTGGGAGAAGACAAGCACGCCGACCCCGGGCTGGTCGCGCCGGACGTCGATGGCGGCGCGCAGCCCCTCGTCGGTGTGCGTCGGTGGCATCCGGATGTCGACGACTGCCACGTCCGGAACGAAGTCGGCGACCGCGGTCCGCAGCGCGTCCGCGTCGGCCACCGCCGCGCACACCTCGAAACCGCGGTCGGTGAGCAGCCGGACCAGCCCTTCGCGCATCATCGCGGCGTCCTCCGCGATCACCACCCGCATGTCGTCGTCTCCGTTCACACGTGCGTGGGCAGTTCGATCTCGACCCGGGTCGGACCGCCGGCCGGGCTGTGCACGCGCATCCGGCCGTCCACCACGGCGATGCGGCGGGCCAGGCCGGTCAGGCCGGGGCCGTCCGGGTACGCCCCGCCGACGCCGTCGTCGGTGACGGTGAGCGTCAGGCGCTCGGCGGATCCGCCGACGTCGAGCCCGACCCGGGTCGCCCGGCTGTGCTTGGCCGCGTTCGCGAGCAGCTCGGCGGCGCAGAAGTAGGCGATGGTCTCGATCGCGGGCGCCGGGCGGGCGGGCAGCTCGACGGTCACCGCGACCGGGACGGCGCTGCTCGTGCCGAGCGTCGCCAGCGCGTCACCGAGACCGTTGTCGAGGACCGGCGGATGGATGCCGCGCACCAGGTCGCGCAGGTCGGCGAGGGCGTCCTTCGCGCCCCGGTGGGCGAGCGCGACCAGTTCCCGGGCCTGCGCGAGGTCCGGTGGCGGGCCGTCCGCGCCGAGCTTCTCGGTCGCCATGCCGAGGTTCATCGCCAGCGTGGCCAACCGGATCTGCGCGCCGTCGTGCAGGTCCCGTTCCAGCCGGCGCATCATGGTGGCCGCGTCGTCGATCGCGCGGGCGCGGCTGACCTGGAGTTCGCGTACCCGCTCGGCGAGCCGGCGCGGGCCGAGCAGCCGGCGCATCGCGGCCACGTCCGCTGTCGTACCGGCCCGCATCAGCCACGGCGCGACGAGCAGCATGGCGAGGCCGGCCGCGGCGATGAGGAACGTGCCGGCGAGCGTCCGGGTGCCGATCGCGCCGAACGGCGTCAGCGCCCACACCGGGCCGAGGCGGGTGCCGGGTGGGTGGTTGCGGAACAGCGGCCACCACAGCGGGTAGCTCAGGTTGACCGGGCCGAGCACGTAGCAGAAGACGCCGTACCCCTGCGGGATGGCCAGTGGCACCTTGAGCAGGCCGTACCCGACGGCACGCCAGCCGGGCCCGTCGGCGACCAGGGCGCCGAGCCGCTTCGAGGGCCGCGGTGGTGGGGCGTCCACCCGCACGTCGAGCAACCGGTCCGCGAGCCGGCGGTGCATCGCGCCCGTCGCGCGCCCGATCGGGGCGGCCAGCACGACCAGGAGCGCGACGGTGAGTGGGAAGAGCACCAGGAAGATCGGCGCGACGACCGGCGCGGGCTGCCGGGACATGCCGCCGGTCGCCCGGAGGATGAGCGCGCCCAGGGCCGGCACGAGCGCCGGCACGGCCAGGATCACGACCGCGCTGAGCACGCCGACCAGGCAGAACACCGCCCGGCGCAGGGTCGGCCCGGTGAACGGGGCGCGCAGCGCGGTCATCGGCCCATTGTCGCCGCTCACGCGTCGCGCCGGCGGAGCAGTACGCCGCCGCAGAGGAGCGCCACCGCCGCGTACCCGCACATCAGCAGCACGCTCACCCAGCCGGCGAACAGCCCGGGTGTCGGCGCGGTCACCGCGACCGAGTTGAGCAGCATCAGCAGCGGGACGAAGCGGCCGACCCCGATGCCGTCCTCGCCGAACAGGCCGACCGCGATCGTCGGGACGAACATCAGCGCGAACAGCGTGCCGATCGCGGCGCCCGAGTGCCGTACCACAGTCCCGATGCCCACGCCGATCAGCGCGGTGGCGGCCAGGTATCCGCCGGTCAGCAGGACCGCGCGCAGGATCCGCGGGTCGCCGAGGGAGGCGGCCGGGATGGCGGTATCGCGGATCGCGAGCTGCCCGCCGAGATAGCCGGCGAAGCTGGCGAGCAGACCGACGGTGAGCGCCGCGCCACCGCACACCGCGGCCTTCGCGGCCAGGACGGTCCTGCGCCGGGGTACGGCGGCGAGCGTCGAACGGATCATCCCGGTGCCGTACTCGCCGGTCACCAGGAGGACGCCGAGCGCGCCGAGAAGGAGTTGGGCCAGGATGGCGCCGCTCAGGCTGTTGTTCAGGATCTGCGCGGTGGTGGCCACCGGTGTGTGCGACCGGTAGCCGAGTCCCACCCCGACGCCGGCCGCGGCCATCGCGGCCACCGACGCCCCGGCCAGCCACCACGTGGACCGGACGCTACCCAGCTTGATCCGTTCCATCCGGGCCGCGTGCCGGAATCCGTAGCCGCTCATGACACGTCCGTTCCGCGATAGTCGGTGGTTTGCGAGGTGAGCCGAAAGAACGCGTCCTCCAGGTTGTCGTGGCCGGCGGCGAGTTCGGCGACTGTCGTCTCGGCCAGCAGCCGGCCCCGACCGATCACCACCAGCCGGTCCGCGGTCAGCGCCATCTCGGCGATCAGGTGGCTGGACACGAACACGGTCCGGCCTTCGGCGGCGAGCCCGCGCAGCAGGTCCCGGATCCAGCGGATGCCCTACGGGTCCAGCCCGTTGACCGGCTCGTCGAGCAGGACGACGGCCGGGTCGCCGAGCAGGGCCACAGCGACGCCGAGCCGTTGGCGCATGCCGAGCGAGTAGGTGCCGGCGCGCCCGCTCGCCGCGTCGGTCAGCCCGACGACGCGCAGCACCCGTTCGACCCGGGAGGCGGGGATGTCGTTGCTGGCGGCCAGTGCGCTCAGGTGTGCGCGCCCGCTGCGGCCGGGGTGGAACGCCCCGGTGTCGAGCAGCGCGCCGACCGTCTTCAACGGCCAGGCCAGGTCCGGGTACCGGACGCCGTCGACAAGCGCCTCGCCGTGGTCCGGGGCGTCCAGGCCGAGGATCATGCGCATCGTCGTCGACTTGCCGGATCCGTTCGGGCCGAGGAAGCCGGTCACCGCGCCCGGCTGGACCCGGACGCTCAGCCCGTCGACGGCGACCCGGCTCCCGTAGCGTTTGGTCAGCTCACGTAGTTCGATCACACAGTCGACGCTAGGCAGCGCCGCCGGTGGTCGACAGCCGGAAACCATCCGGCTACGACCGGGGGTTTTCCACCATCCCCGTCGTACACATGTTCTATCCACAGCCTGTGGACGCACCTGGGGGATCGGATGAGTTACCAGCTCAGCGCCGTGGTCGCGGACGTCGAGCTGCTCCGCGAGCAGACCGCCGACCTGGACCACGCGGTGCTGGCCGCGCTCCGGCAGGACTTCGCGCTGCTGCCGGTCACCCCGCAGCTCGTGGCGGAGCTGACCGGCGCGCCGCCGGACTTCGCCACCGACGAGCCGTGCGCCGTGCGTCCGTTCCGGCTCGTCCTCTCCCCGCCGCTGGCGGAGCTGCTGGCCCGCTGGTCGAGGCCCGGCCCGGTGGCATACCTGGAGGCGGAGTTCGCCGGCGGGCTGGGCCACCAGGCGGCCGTGGTGTGGCTGGGCGGCGAGGTGAGCTGGGGGCCGCGCCACGACGGCGCGCTGGACCGGCCGCGCGCCGAGTGGCCGATCAACGCGGCGCTGGCCCGGCTGGGTGCCGAGCCGGGCGCGTGGATCGACCCGTTCGCCGAACTGGGCCTGCATCTGGAGCGCGACACGGACGGTTGGCTGGCGCACGGCCGGCGCGGGCTGTCCGCCGACTACTGGGACGAGTTGGCCGAAGAATGGGAATCGCGCCAATCCGGCCCGCACCAGCAACCTCTTCGCCCCGGTCCCGTTGGGGACTGGGGGATTACATGAAATCACGACAATTCGGTTTTATAGCCGCACTGCTGGTCGCCGCTTCCGCCACCGGGAGCGGCGTCCGTCCACAGGGACCGGACGTGGCGGCCCGGCCGGTCGGCGCCGCCGAGGTGGTCAGCCTGAACGGCCTGCGCAACGCGGAGTTCGGCGCCACCGAGGACGACCTGACCCGGCGTGGCCTGCTGCGCACCGACGAGGACGCCTGCGGGCCCACACTTGCCGGACACGGCTCGGTCAGCCCGATCTTCGTCGACGACCGGCTCGTCCTGCTCTGGCTCGACGACCCGATGACCACGCCGGAGGGGATCAGCGCCGGCACACCGGTCGGCGAGGTGCGCGCCGCCTACCCCGGCGCCGCCGCGCTGCCGGCGCCGCCCGGTAGCCACCGCTTCGCCGGGCTGCTGGCCCGCGACGGCGACCGCGGCTACCTGTTCCTGCACGACGGCGTCACCGTCCGAAAGATCATCGTCGGGTACGCGGACTGGGCCCGCCGCCTCTTCGACGAGGGCTACGGCCCCTGCTGACGACGAAGCGCCCGGGGATTCCGGGCGCTTCGGCGATTGGCGGTGGCGGCGGGATTTGAACCCGCGGAGGGCGTAAACCCTCACACGCTTTCGAGGCGTGCTCCTTAGGCCACTCGGACACGCCACCGCCGACGAGGGTACAGGACCACCGGCACGGACGCCGAGCCGGTATCCCGTCGGCCGGCCTGGCAGGATCTTTGTCATGAGTACGCACATCGGCGCTGAGCCGGGAGAGATCGCCGAGCGGGTCCTGATGCCGGGCGACCCGCTGCGGGCCAAGTGGATCGCGGAGACCTACCTCGAGGAGGCCCGCTGCTACACGACGGTGCGCGGCATGCTGGGCTTCACCGGCCGGTGGAACGGCGTCGACGTCTCCGTCCAGGGCTCCGGCATGGGCATGCCGTCCGCCTCCATCTACGCCCACGAGCTGATCAACGACTACGGCGTGCGGACGCTGATCCGGGTGGGCTCCTGCGGCGCCCTGACCGAGGACCTGCAGTTGCGGGACGTGGTGGCCGCGATCGGCTCGTCCACCGACTCGAACATGAACCGGATGCGCTTCGACGGGCTGATCGACTACGCCCCGGTGGCCGACTTCGGGCTGCTGCGTACCTCGGTCGACGTGGCCGAGCGGCGCGGCATCAGCATGCGGGTCGGCCCGATCCTGGCCGCGGACGCCTTCTACACCGACCGGCCGGACCTCTACGACACGCTCGCCGACTACGGCGTGCTGGCGGTGGAGATGGAGTCGGCGGCGCTCTACACCATCGCGGCGCGGTTCAAGGCCCGCGCGCTGACCATCCTGACCGTCAGCGACCACATCAAGACCGGTGAGAAGACCACGTCGCAGGAGCGTGAGCAGACGTTCGGCCAGATGGTCGAGATCGCCCTCGACACCGCCATCGCCTGACCGTCCCGTTTCCGCCCGCCCCCGCCACCCGCCCGGTGCCGGGGGCGGCGGCTTGTTAAGCGGGGGCCCCGCCTCTACCGGATGCGTTAAGCGGGGCCCCCGCCTTACCTGAAAAAGGCGCGCAGCAACGCGGCGCTCTCCGGTGCGAGGACGCCGCCGTACACCTCGGGGCGGTGCGGGAGGCGGCGGTCGCGCAGCACGTCCCAGAGCGAGCCGACCGCGCCCGTCTTCGGCTCCCACGCCCCGAACACCACTGTCGGTACGCGGGCCAGCGCGATCGCTCCGGCGCACATGGTGCACGGCTCCAGCGTGACCACGAGCGTGCAGCCGTCCAGCCGCCATCGGCCCAGCCGCCGGGCGGCGCGACGCAGCGCCAGCACCTCGGCGTGCGCGGTGGGGTCGCCGGTCAGCTCCCGCTCGTTGCGGCCGATCGCCAGTTCGGCGCCGTCGGGTCCGTAGAGCACCGCCCCGACCGGCACGTCGTCGACGCCTTCGGCGGGCGGCCCGCTGTCCGGGCCGGTCACCGCGACCTGAAGGGCCCGGCGCATCCACAGCTCGTGCCGCTGCCGGCGGCCCACCGTGCCCGGGTCGGTCAGCCCTTCGTCGGCGCCGGGGCCGGGACGCGACGTCCCCGCGGTCGCCAGCGCCGGGTCGGTGGCGTCGGCCGGCTCGGTGGCGCCGGGCGTCACATGCTCGCCGGGCTCAGACCTCACGCAGCTCCTCGACCTCGTCCGCGCAGCCGAGCACCTGGCAGATCTCGGCGGTCACGTCGGCCGGCATGTTGCCGTCGTGCGCGCAGAGCGCGAGCAGCTTCTGCGCCGAGATGCCCAGGTCGGCGAGGAGGTCGGCGTCGCCCACCGGGTCGGCCTCCGGGTCCACGGCCGGCTGCTCCTCGGTCTCGTCGTCGCCGCCGGACGGGCGCGGCTCGTCGACCTCCTCCAGGCCGGTGACCGAGGTCTTCAGGTCGCCGACGAGCAACGCGCCCAGCCGGGACTCCTCCGCGTACGCCGAGTCGGAGCCGAACACGCGCAGGTCCTCGCCCTCGTCCAGGCGCAGGACCACCAGGTAGGTGTCGTCCGCCTCGACGAACAGCAGCGAGATGTCCGCGTCCGGCTCGACGTCGCGCAGGCGGTCGGCCGCCTCCTCGATGTCGGTGATTCCCCGCAGGCTCACCTCGCCGGCGCTCCAGCCGCCGTCGACGCGCGCCACGGCAGCAGCGAAGTACGACACGGTCCCCCCAAACTGGCTTCGGCGGCACGCCGACAACTCACGCGATGCACGTTAACCGGTCGGGTCGGCGGGCGACCGGTCAACGCCCCGTAACGGGCCGGCCGTTCCTGGAGAAAGCCGGTCAGCCGGTGACGCGGCGACGCGTGGCGATCAGTTGGCGAAGACGCGCGCTGTGCGCCCGCTGCGGCCGTTCGCGCTGCTGAACCGCTCGGGCACCGGCCAACTCGGCGAGGATCTGAAGGCGTCGGCGGCTCCGATCGGGGTCGAGCCGCGGCGGTGTGGTCCAGGCCATACGGCGAGCGTGAACCGTCACCGCCCGTACGTCAAGATGGTCTTCGCTACGCAGCGAAACCGGCACCGAAGGTCACCAGAGCGGCCAGTCGCCGGTCTGCGCCCACCGCACGGCGACGACCGCCGCGGCGATGCTCCAGCCGCCGGCGATGACGATCGCCACGCCGGTGGCGACCCCGCGGTCGCCGTGTCGGACCAGCACCGCGGCCACCGCCCAGGCCAGCCCGCCGGCCAGCAGCGTCCACCAGGCGTATCCGGCCACGTCGCGGCCGACCAGCCCGAACAGCAGCAGCCAGGCGAACGTGACCACCGCGCCGATCGCGACGCCCGCGCCGGTGACCGGGTACGGCTCGCGGTAGCTGGGCCGCGTCGACCCGCCGGACGGGAAGAGCCCCGACGGGGTACGCGGCGGCGGGTGGAACACCGCCGGGCCGGTTTGCTCGGATCCGCCGTGCCACCCGTTCGCCACCGCTGCTCCCTCCCCTGGACCACGCCCGCGACATCACGCACAGTGACACCCCGTCGTGGGTGGGTCTCGGCGTTCGTTCCTACGGTAGTGGTCTGCCAGGATGATCGGATGCGCTCGCCATCGATCGGACGCCGCGCGCGTCCGGCGTACCCGGTCCTGCTGCTCGTCGCGGCGCTCGCCGCCGGGTGCGACCGGCCCGAAGCGCCCGCCGACGCGTGGCAGGATCCCAGCCCGATGGTGACCGCGGCGCAGCCTGCGGCGCCGACGGCGAGCCCGGCCACGTCCGTCGCCCCGACCCCGACCCCGACGCCGACGCCGACCCGCGCGGCGACGCGGCGGGTCTTCCCGGTCCGGGCCGGCAACATCGACTACCACCCGACGCACGGTGGCTATCCGGGCACCGACATCTTCGCCGACTGCGGTGAGCCGGTGGTGGCGGTCACCGACGGCGTGGTCCTTGAGGTGAGCCGGGTGGACCGGTTCGACAAGCGCGGTCCGCTGGGGCCGAACAACGGCGGCCTCTCGGTGTCGCTGCTCGGCGACGACGGGGTGCGCTACTACGGCTCCCACCTGAGCGCGATCACCGCCAACGTGGACGCCGGGGTACGCGTCCGCGCCGGGCAGCAACTCGGCAAGGTGGGCCGCACGGGCAACGCGAACAACGTGTGCCACCTGCACTTCGGGCTGTCGCCGAAGTGCACCGGCCACGACGACTGGTGGATCCGTCGGGGCGTGGTCTGGCCGGCGCCCTACCTGAACTCCTGGCGCAAGGGCAGCAACCGCTCCCCGGTCGCCGAGGTCACCGCCTGGCAGCGCAAGCACGGCTGTCCGAAGTCGCCGGGTCGCTCCGGCTCGGGCGGGTGACCCGACGCGCGGTCCGCCGGCGCACGGCGGGCGGCCGGAGCGCGTAGGTTCCAGGGCATGAGTGCCCGGGATCCCATCGCCGACCTGCGCCGGATCGCGTTCCTGCTGGAGCGGGCGAACGAGGCCACCTATCGGGTACGGGCGTTCCGGTCGGCGGCGAACGCGCTCGGCGCGCTGCCGAGCGGCGAGGTGGCCGAGCGGGCCCGCACGGGGAAGCTGACCGAGCTGGCCGGCGTCGGTGACGTCACCGCCCGTTGTGTGGCCGAGTCGTTGGCCGGCGAGGAGCCGGTCTACCTGCGCCGGCTGCTGGCCACCGAGGGCACCGACCTGGACGAGGAGGCGGCGAAGCTGCGGGACGCGCTGCGCGGCGACTGCCACAGCCACTCGGACTGGTCCGACGGCGGCTCACCGATCGAGGAGATGGCGCTGGCCGCGGTCGAGCTGGGCCACGAATATCTGGTACTCACCGACCACTCGCCCCGGCTCAAGGTGGCCCGGGGGCTCACCGCGGACCGCTTGCGCCGGCAGCTCGACCACGTGGCGGCGGTCAACGAGGCGTTGCCGAAGGGCTTCCGCATCCTCACCGGCATCGAGGTCGACATCCTCGCCGACGGTTCGCTCGACCAGACCGACGAGCTGCTGGCCCGGCTGGACGTGGTGGTCGGCTCGGTGCACAGCGGCCTGAACGACGACCGGGCGAAGATGACCCGCCGGATGCTCACCGCGGTCGCCAACCCGCACCTGGACATCCTGGGGCACTGCACCGGCCGGATGGTGTCGTCCCGGCCGGCCGGCGTGACCGGCCCGGGTGACAAGGGACACCGGGCGCGTACCCGCAAGGAGAGCGACTTCGATCCGGATGCCGTCTTCGCCGCGTGCGCGGAGCACGACGTGGCCGTCGAGATCAACTCGCGGCCGGAGCGGCAGGACCCGCCGAAGCGGCTGATCCGCCGCGCCCTGGAGGCCGGCTGCCGGTTCGCCATCGACACCGACGCGCACGCCCCCGGGCAGCTCGACTGGCAGCGCTTCGGCTGCGAGCGCGCGGCGCGCTGCGGCGTACCGGCGGACCGGGTGGTCAACACCTGGACCGCCGACCGCCTGGTGAGGTGGACGACGAGCCGGGGCTGAGCGGTCAGCCCCGGACGGCCGCCTGGATCACCGGATCGCCGGCAGGCGCCGGCTCGGACTCCGGGACGGCGGCCGGCACCGGCTGCGCGCCGGGGCGACGCCGGCCGAACAGGCCCTGCGCGACCGCCACGCCGACAAGCACGACGAACGCCCCCACCGGCTGGTGCCAGTTCGTCCGTTCGCCGAGGACCACGGCGCCGACGAGCACCGCGAAGACCGGGATCAGGTACGTCACGGTGGACGCCGTGCTGGCGCCGGCCAGCCGGATGTTCCGCATGTTGATCACGAAGGCCAGCCCGGTGCCGAGCGCGCCCAGCGCGAGCACGCTTCCCACCACCCGCCACGACAGGCCGGTCGGCACCGGCGGGGCACCGGCCACGAACGGTGCGACAAGCGCGAGCTGCGCGCTCGCCACGAGCAGTTGGGCGGCCGACAGCGACAGGCCGGAGTGCGTGCTGCCGGCGATGAACCTCTTCTGGTAGGGGATCGCCAGGCCGTAGCAGGCCGCCGCGCCGAAGCACATGAGCTGGCCGGTGAAGTGGGCGCCGCCGACGCCCTCCCAGACGCCGAGCACCACGAGCACGCCGACGAAGCCCAGCGCCAGCCCGACCGCCCGCCGCGCGGTCAGCCGTTCGGTGCGGAACACGAGCACCGCCATCGGCAGCACGATAAGCGGCGTGGTGGCGTTCCAGATGCCGGCGAGCATGGACTCGACCCGCTGCTCGCCGAAGCCGAACAGGGTGAACGGCAGCGCGACGCCGAACGCGGCCACCACCAGCAGGTGGGCCCAGATCCGGGGCTCGCGGGGCAGCCGGTCGCGCAGCACGGCCAGCACCACCAGCAGCGTGGCCGCGCCGGTGGCCACCCGGTAGAGGGTGAGGTGCACGGGATGCAGCTCGCTCACCCCGACCTTGATGAAGAGGAAGCTGGAACCCCAGATCGCGGCAAGTGCGACGAACCCGGGCAGCCAACTGCGCAGTGGCGCCCGGTCAGGAGCGGTCTCGACGGTCACCCCTGACACTCTGCCCCTCGGGTACGACGAAGTCGCGCGAAAATCGGACGTGGTGTCGACCGCCACAGCAACCGACCTACAGTGGGAGCGTTGACCGGTCGAGGAGGTGACACGTCGATGGCCATGCCCATGCGTTTCGATCCGCTCGTCGATTTCGACGGCATGTGGACCACCGGGCTCGCCGACCGTTACCTCCCGTTGCGCGAGTTGCCGAGCACGCGCTACGAGTGCATCGACGGAAGGCTGGTCATGACCCCCGCCGAGACCGCCACCAACAGCTATGCCGAGGGTGAGTTGATGCACCTGCTCAAGCCGGCAGCGAAGGAGGCCGGCTACTACGTCTTCGGCCAGGTGAACCTGACCTTCACCCCCGACCGGTGGATCCAGCCCGACCTGACCATCCTGCACACGTTGCCCGGGACCGACCAGGAGGACCGCTGGATCCCGGCCCGGCTGTGCACCATGGCGGTGGAGTTCGTGTCGCCGGGCAGTCGACGCCAGGACTTCGTGGACAAGCCGCGTCGCTGCGCCGAGGCCGGGGTGCCGTACTTCATGCGGGTGCAGATCGCCCGCCAGATCCGGCACGTCGGCGTCGAATTCCTGACGCTCGACGACGGCGGCTACGTCGGCACGGCCCAGGCCGTCAGTGGCCAACGACTCAAGCTGGACCTGCCGTTCCCGATCGACTTCGATCCGGCGGACCTGCTGCCCTGACACGGCGAACACGCTCGACACCGGGGCGGTCCGGTCACGTAGGGTCGCCCCGTGGGACGAATCGATGACCTCGCCAACCGATACGTGGCCCAGTGGGCTCCGCTGAGCCCGACCGGCGCCACCTACGTCGGCATCGCCGGCTACGACGACCAGCTCGACGACCTCTCCCCCGACGGGTACGCGGCCCGCGCCGAACTGACCCGGCGCACGCTCGGCGAACTCGACGTCATCGAGCCGGAGACCGAGGCGGAGCGGATCGCCCAGGAGGCGATGCAGGAACGCCTCGGGCTGGAACTCGCCCGGTACGACGCCGGCGAGCTCACCAGCGAGGTCAACGTGATCTCCAGCGGGCTGCACGAGCTCCGGATGGTCTTCGACCTGATGCCGACCGACGGCGAGGAGGCGAAGGCCAACGTGGCCGCCCGGCTCAACCGCTTCGCGTCGGCGCTCGACGGCTACAAGCGCACGCTCCGCGAGGCCGCGGCGGTCGGCCGGGTCAGCTCACAGGTGCAGTTGGTCGAGGTCGCCAAGCAGTGCGACGCCTGGGTCGACCCGGACGGCGACAACTTCTTCCACGGCCTGGTCGAACGCCTCGACTCCGACGGCCCGCTCGGCGCCGAGCTGCGCAAGGGCGCCGCCGCCGCGACCGCGGCCACCGCCGAGTTCGGGCACTTCCTCCGCACCGAGCTGGCCCCGGAGGGGCGGCAGAAGCAGGCCGCCGGCCGGGAGCGCTACGAACTGGCCTCGCAGTACTTCCTCGGCGCGAAGGTCGACCTGGACGAGACGTACGCCTGGGGTTTCGCGGAGTTGGCCCGTCTGGAGGCCGACATGCGGACGGTGGCCGGGCGGATCGTCGGCCCCGGCGCCACGATCGACGACGCGGTCCGCGCGCTCGACGCCGACCCGGCGCGGACCATCCGGGGCAAGGAGGCGTTCCGCGACTGGATGCAGGCGCTCGCCGACGATGCGATCAGCGAGCTCGCCGGCACCCACTTCGACATCCCGGAGCAGATCCGCCGGATCGAGTGTCGGCTCGCGCCGACGAGCGACGGCGCCATCTACTACACCGGGCCGAGCGAGGACTTCTCCCGGCCGGGGCGGATGTGGTGGGCGGTGCCGCAGGGCATCACCGAGTTCTCCACCTGGCGCGAGGTGACCACCGTCTATCACGAGGGCGTGCCGGGTCACCATCTCCAGGTCGCCCAGACCGCCGTCCGGGCCGACCTGCTCAACCGCTGGCAGCGGCTGCTCTGCTGGGTGTCCGGGCACGGTGAGGGCTGGGCGCTCTACGCCGAGCGGCTGATGGACGAGCTGGGCTACCTGGACGATCCCGGCGACCGGCTCGGCATGCTCGACGGGCAGGCGCTGCGGGCCGCCCGGGTGATCGTCGACATCGGCATGCACCTGGAGTTGGAGATCCCGAAGGACAACCCGTTCGGCTTCCACCCGGGCGAGCGCTGGACGCCGGAGCTGGGCTGGGAGTTCATGCGGGCGCACTGCCGGGTGCCGGACGAGAACCTGCGCTTCGAGTTGAACCGCTACCTGGGGTGGCCGGGGCAGGCGCCCTCGTACAAGGTGGGCGAGCGGATCTGGTTGCAGGCCCGGGAGGAGGCGAAGGCCCGCAAGGGCGCCGACTTCGACCTGAAGGAGTTCCACCGTCAGGCGCTCGACCTGGGCGCGCTGGGGCTCGACCCGCTGCGCCGGGCGCTGGCCCGCATCTGAGTTTCCCCGAACGCGACGGCCGGGGTCGGAAGAACCTCCGACCCCGGCCGTTTCGTCGTCCGGTCAGGCCAGGTCGACCCGGAGCTTCGGCGTGGCGCTGAGCTTCTTCGAGTGCTCGTAGGCCAGCGTGATCACCGGGTCGTCGAAGCTGAGCGGAATCGGCGAGGTGACCGGAATGCCGTCCGGGAACGGCAGGTCCGGCGTCAGCGTGATCTTGATGCCGAGCACGCGCCCGACGAACCGGGTGGCGTAGAACGCGACGTCACCCTCGACGGTGAGCTCGTCGGTGACGTACCGCTGCTTCTTGCCCGCCGGGCCGCTCGCAAGCAGCGTGAAGTCGTCGGTCACCGCCTTGTCCATGGTGAACTTCAGGCACTTGAGCTTGCCCCGGTAGGTGGGCAGCTCGACGATGCCCTCGAAGCGCAGCCCGGTCATCGTGACCTTGGAGCCGGTGAGCAGCGAGGGCGGGTCGGCGACGAGGGGTTGGTCGGGGTCGGCGGCCAGCTTGGGCAGCGGCTTGCCCTCCTCGACCGGCTTCGGCTTGGTCGGGGCCGGGTCGGCGTCGTCGCAGTCGGCGTCCGGCTTCGCCGGGGTCGACGGCTTCGCGCTGCCGCCGGGCTTCGGCGTGGCGCTTCCGCTCGCGGCGGCGGTCGAGGGTGACGGTGCCGGCTCGGCCTTGTCCTTCCCACCGGTGAACAGGCCGGTGATGCCGTCGACGATCTCGGTCAGCAGGTTGCCGTCCGAGTCCTCTTCCTCCGGCTCGGCCGGGGCGGTGGCGCTCGGGCTGGCCGACGGCGACGCCGAGGCGGTCTTCGAGGCGGTCGGCTTCGGCGCCGGCGCCGATGTGGTCGGGCAGGCGGCCGGCGCGGCGACCGCCGGCCGCTGGTCGCGGACCGCGAGCAGCCCGGCCGCGGAGACGGCGAGGACGAGCAGGATCGCGTACGTCCTGGGCGGGTGACCCGGGCGGCGTGGGGTGTCGGCGTCCGGCGTCTCGACGGCCGGTTCCGTGGGCGCGGCCTCGCGCAGCGGGTTGCGCGGCGCGGGCAGCGTGTCGGTGAGGACTCCGGTGGTGTCGTCCTCCCGCTGCCGGGGCAGCAGCTCGTCGACCAGGGCCGGCTGCGGCTCGTCGGCCGGCTCCTCCGCCGGCTCGTCGACCGGATCCACGGGCGTCGCCGGGGGGTCCGCCTTCTTGCTCGGCACCCAGGCGAAGCCGAGCGCGCTGCCGACCATGCCGAGCAGCAGGCCGATGAAGAAGCCGCCGAGGTTGACCCCGATCAGCGAGTAGAGCGCGGTGATCGCCGCGACCACCGCGTAGAACATCCGCTGGGCCGGGCTGAACCAGAGCAGCATGCCGCAGGCCACGAGGATGGTCGGGATGAGCCAGGACAGGAAGCCGGTGGGCCCCATCTGGAACGAGAGGCCGTTCAAACTCATCTGGGTGGTGCCGAAGATCTCCAGACCGGCCAGGGCGGTGAAGAGTCCACCCCAGAACGGCCGCTCCCGGCGCCACCGGCGGAAGCCACGCCACGCCTGGCCGAGCCGACCGGGCCGGGCCTGCCGCGTTTCGGCGGTTGTCACGTACTCCTCCTGGCGGTGCTGACGGGGTGAGACATGGTCGAGGCCCGCGGAGGGCGCCCTCCGCGGGCCTCGCCCTCAGATCAGAAGCATTCCTTGGCGTCCTTGCCCACGTTGACCTTCAGCTTCAGCCCGTTGAGGGTGAAGACACCGGCGCTCGTCGAGCGCGCCACCTGCTTGAGCCCCTTGATGGTCACCACGTCGGCGCTCTGCCCGAACGCGCCCGGCTGGCCCTGCTTCGCGTTGAGCTCGTTGGCGTCGCGGCCGATCTGGATGTTCTCGAACGTGGCATCGCCCTCGAGCGAGTCCATGTCGATCAGCAGGTTGGTCGCGGTGGCCGGCTTGCCGCCGCCACCGGCGTTGATGGTCAGCACGATCGGGATGCCCGGCAGGCTGGCGTCGACCGACTGGCAGAGGTCGTAGAGCTTGGCGTCGGCGATCTCGGAGACGGCCACCGGGTGCTTGGTGCCGTTCTTCTCCTCGACCATGCCGCCGTACTGCTTGAAGCCGTTGCCGACAAGCGTCGAGGCGCCGACCTTGAAGGTCTGCCCCGACACCGCGAACGACGCCGCGATGGCGCCGTTGGCCATGCCCAGCACGATGCCGCCGGCCACGACGGTCGCCGGCACCATCATCGCGGCGAAGCGCCGCCAGCGGGTGCCACCACTCACCTGGTCACTCACAAAGTCCTCCTCGACGGGGGTGCGTCACCGGACGCGGGTCGCGACGCGGGACGGGAAAGCTGCGGGGCGGCGCGGAAGCCGTTGTGCCGAACGGGGCGCGCGGTCGCGGATTGGATGCTCTCGCGAAGCGACAGAGCTCACAAGACCCTTGCTACTGGCGGGTAACACAACTGTGGTATCAAGATCGATTGTGGTTACCAACGGTTAACATCCCGGCGACTCGGCGGCCTGGGCAAAACGACACGATTACGACGGGACGCCGGGCCGGTTTCACCAGCGGTAGCCGTCGCACCCAAACATCACAGTTTGGTAACGGCAAGCTGCAAAGGGGCTGGGTGTGAGGAGACCGTCACCCGTCCGGTCAGGCTCGGCCGCCGGCCGGAGGACGGATCAGGCCCGCGCGTCCAACCACGACCCCAGCAGGTGGCGGTCGATCGAGTCGATCCGGCCGAGGGGACGCCCCGCGGCCACCCGGGCCCGCAGCTCCGCCCGGGTGAACCACCGCGCCTCCACCACTTCCTCGCCGTCGACCCGAACCCGCGTCGACACCGCCGTCGCCCGGAAGCCGAGCATCAGCCCAGCGGGAAACGGCCACGCCTGCGAGCCCTGGTAGACCACCTCGCCCACGGCCACCCCGGCCTCCTCGCCGACCTCCCGCCGGACCGCGTCCTCCAGGCTCTCGCCGATCTCCACGAACCCGGCGAGCGTCGACCAGGAATCCTCCGCCGCGCCCCGATGCCGGGCCAGCAGGCAACGCGCCGGCTCACCCGGCGCCTCGACGAGCATGATGACCGCCGGCTCGATCCGCGGGAACAGCAACCGGCCGCAGCCCGCGCCGCCGCAGGAGCGGAGGTGCCCGCCCGAGCCGACCACCGTCGCCGCGCCGCAACCACCGCAGAACCGCTGGCCGCGATGCCAGTGCAACAACCCCTTCGCGTACGCCAGGACGGCCGCCTCGGCCGCGCCCAGCTCACCCACGAGCGCCCGGACGTCCACCGCCTCGACCGCGCCGGCCAGCTCGCACGCCTCGCCCTCGCCCCGGCCGGAGAGGTCGACGGCGAACAGCGCCCGCCCCTCGTCCAACCCGAGGAAGACCGTCTCGTCCGCACCGGCGAGCAGCCCGGCCGCGTCCACCACCGCCGGCCGCACCGGTGCCCGCACCGCGTCGACGAGGCACCGATCGCGCCACAGCGGCAGCAGCACGCTCGCCGGATCGGTCAACCGCGCCGCGAGCCACCCCGGGTCACCGCGCAACGCCGCCGCCCGGTCCAGCCATCCGCCGCCGTACGCCAACACCCGCCCACCGTGTCACGATCAGCGCCGGAACGGGGACCCGAAACGGGTGATCGGTACGACACCGCCGCCCGCCCGACACGACCGCCGGCCGGAGACTCCCGACCGGCCCGAGCGTTGGTTACCGTAGGTGTCTCCCGCGGGGGAAGCGGTCCCCGCGCATGTACTTCCGATCGAGGTTGAGTGACGATGCACGGCGAAAAGATGCCGGCTGCCGACGACCGGCCCACCGTCAAGGTAGCGGCGGTGAGCTGGCCCGGAGTCGAGCTGGAGCCGGTCGCCACACCGCCCACCGGCGACGGCGGCGGGCCCACCCGCTCCCGACGCGCCCGGCTGCTGCTGGCCGGCGGGCTCACCGCCGCCCTGCTCGCGGGCGGCATCGGCGTCGGCGCCTACGCGTACGCCGGTGACGTCCCCCGCGGCACCACAGTGCTCGGCACCGAGCTGGGCGGCCGGAGCCGAGCGGAGGCCGCCCGGGCGCTCCGCGCCGAGCTGGAGCGCCGGGCCGACGCGCTGAACGCTCCGCTGGCGGTCACGGTCGGGGAGAAGAAGGCCGAGTTGAACCCGGCCGACGTCGGGCTCGCCATCGACGTGGACGCCACCGTGGCGGCGGCAGCCGCCGCCGACGCGCACGCGGTGAGCCGGCTGGTCGGCTCGCGCGCGGTCGACCCGGTGGTGACTGTCGACACCGACCGGCTCGACGCCGCCCTGCGCGAGGTGATGGGTGACCAGGGTCAGGAGATGACCGTGCCGACCATCATCTGGACCGGCACCACGCCCAAACCGGTCTATCCGAAGCCGGCGCTGACCGTGGACCCGGCCGGCGCGACGCCGGCGGTCACCTCCGCGTGGCTCGCCGCCCGACCGGTCACCGTGCCGCTCGTGGAGAAGTGGCCGGCGACCAGCCGCGAGGAGGTGGACCGGCTCGTCACCGAGCTGGCCCGGCCGGCCGTCGCCGCGCCCGTCACGCTCACCACAGGTGGTGGCTCGGTCACCATCCCACCCGCCGCCATCGCCCGATCGTTGCGTTTCTCGACCGACGACGCCGGCACGATCACCCCGCGCGTCGACGTCAAGCGGCTGCGCACCGCGCTCGGCGACAAACTGACGAAGCTCGAGAAGGAGCCGCGCGACGCCGGGCTCACCATCAGCGGCGGCAAGCCGAAGGTGGTGCCCAGCCGCGCCGGCCGCCAGGTCGACGCCGCCGCGCTCGGCCCGGCGCTGCTGGCGGTGCTGCCCAAGGCGGACGACCGCACGGTGACCGCCGAGCTCAAGCCGGCCGCCCCCGAGCTGACCGAGGCCAAGCTGGCCGAGCTGGGCATCAAGGAGCGGGTCTCCACCTTCACCACCCGGTTCACCGGTGGTCTCTCCTCCCCCCGCAGCCAGAACATCGTCCAGGCGGCCAAGGACGTGGACGGCACGATCGTGCGGCCGGGGGAGACCTTCTCGCTCAACGCGCACACCGGGGAGCGCGGCTACGACCAGGGCTACCAGGACGCGCCCACGATCGTGGGCGGCAAGCTGGTGCCCGGCGTGGGCGGCGGCGTCTCGCAGTTCACCACGACGCTGTTCAACGCCACCTACTACGCCGGCATGGAGGACGTCGAGCACAAGCCGCACTCGTTCTACTTCAGCCGCTACCCGGCCGTGATCGAGTCGACCATCTACTGGCCGCAGCTCGACTTCAAGTTTCGCAACAACACCCCGCACGGCGTGCTCATCGACACCTCGTACACGGCCGATTCGATCACCGTGTCGATCTGGAGCACCAAGATCTATGACAGCGTCAAGACCGAGTACGGCCCCCGCCGTAACATCACCCAGCCGAAGACCGTCTACCTGAAGCCGGGCCCGAGCTGCATCTCCGCGGCCGGCGGCATCGGATTCGCCCAGGACGCGTTCCGGGTGATCAAAAAGGACGGCAAGGTGATCAAGCGGGAGAAGTTCAGCTGGCGCTACGACGCCGAGCCGCGCTTCATCTGCGCCAAGGATCCGAACGCCTGACCCCGGACACGAGGAAGGCCCCGCCTGGCGGGGCCTTCCCTCATTGCTCGGTGCTCTTGCTCGGCGCGCTCAGGGCCGCGCCGCGGCCAGCCCCTCCCGCACGCCGTCCGCATCGCGGTCGGTGCCGTAGACAGGCGTGTCGGGCTGCTGACGCCAGCTCTCGTCGAGCGTGCCGGCGTCGACCGCGTCGAACCCCAGCTCGTCCACCAGCCCCATGACCACCCGCTTGGCGTCCGCGTCGTCACCGGCCACCGGCAGGGCGATCCGGCCCGGGGAGCCGGCCGGCTTGCCCTCGTCCATCAGGTGCGCTGCCTGGATGTTGTTGAACGCCTTCACCACCCGGGCGCCCTTGAGGTGGTCGGCCGTCCAGCGACTGGAGCTGAGGCTACGGTCCAGCAGTTCGGCGACGTCGCCGTCCCGCTGCGGGTAGTAGTTGTTCGCGTCGACGACCAGTTTGCCCTCGAAGACTGCCGGGGGTAGCTGCGGCACCGCCTTCAGCGGGATCGCGACGACCACCAGTTCCGCGCCCTGGACCGTCTCCTCCAGGCCGGCAGCCCGGGCGCCGGTCTCCGTGGCGAGGTCGGTCAGGCTCTGCGGACCGCGGGAGTTGGTTACCACGACGTCGTGGCCGAGTGAACTCAGACGACGGGTGAGGGTGCCCCCGATGTGCCCCGACCCGATGATTCCGATCTCCATGACCACTCCTGTACCCCGGCAGGTCCGTCCCGATCGCAAACCTGCCGTACGCCATGTCACGTTTCCGAAACCGCCAGGCCGGCGGGGAACCCGCCGGGCGGTCCCGGCTCGACGGTACGAAATGCGGCACCCTGCCCGTGGTGATTCTCGCCGAACGCAGTTCAGGGCCACCCCGTGGGGGTGGCCCTGAACTGAAGGTTTGTCCGGCGGTGTCCTACTCTCCCACACCCTCCCGAGTGCAGTACCATCGGCGCTGGAGGGCTTAGCTTCCGGGTTCGGAATGTTACCGGGCGTTTCCCCTCCGCCATGACCGCCGTAACTCTATGAACATGTCAACCAACCCCTGGCGGGTGGTGTTTGTTCAGAGTTGCACAGTGGACGCGTAGCAGCTTGGTAGTCAAGTCCTCGGCCTATTAGTACCGGTCAACTGAACCCGTTACCGGGCTTACATTTCCGGCCTATCAACCCAGTCGTCTAGCTGGGGGCCTTACCCCACAAAGTGGGTGGGATACCTCATCTTGAAGCGAGCTTCCCGCTTAGATGCTTTCAGCGGTTATCCCTTCCGAACGTAGCTAACCAGCCGTGCCCCTGGCGGGACAACTGGCACACCAGAGGTTCGTCCGTCCCGGTCCTCTCGTACTAGGGACAGCCCTTCTCAAGTATCCTACGCGCACGGCGGATAGGGACCGAACTGTCTCACGACGTTCTAAACCCAGCTCGCGTACCGCTTTAATGGGCGAACAGCCCAACCCTTGGGACCTGCTACAGCCCCAGGATGCGACGAGCCGACATCGAGGTGCCAAACCATCCCGTCGATATGGACTCTTGGGGAAGATCAGCCTGTTATCCCCGGGGTACCTTTTATCCGTTGAGCGACACCGCTTCCACATGCCAGTGCCGGATCACTAGTCCCGACTTTCGTCCCTGCTCGACCTGTCAGTCTCACAGTCAAGCTCCCTTGTGCACTTGCACTCAACACCTGATTGCCAACCAGGCTGAGGGAACCTTTGGGCGCCTCCGTTACCCTTTAGGAGGCAACCGCCCCAGTTAAACTACCCACCAGACACTGTCCCTGAACCGGATAACGGTCCGAAGTTAGATACCCAAATCAACCAGAGTGGTATTTCAAGATTGCCTCCACCTATACTGGCGTATAGACTTCACCGGCTCCCACCTATCCTACACAAGCTAATTCAGATACCAATGTCAAGCTATAGTAAAGGTCCCGGGGTCTTTCCGTCCTGCCGCGCGTAACGAGCATCTTTACTCGTAATGCAATTTCGCCGGGCCTGTGGTTGAGACAGTGGGGAAGTCGTTACGCCATTCGTGCAGGTCGGAACTTACCCGACAAGGAATTTCGCTACCTTAGGATGGTTATAGTTACCACCGCCGTTTACTGGCGCTTAAGTTCTCCGCTTCGCCCCGAAGAGCTAACAGGTCCCCTTAACGTTCCAGCACCGGGCAGGCGTCAGTCCATATACATCGAATTACTTCTTCGCATGGACCTGTGTTTTTAGTAAACAGTCGCTTCCCCCTGCTCTCTGCGGCCATACAACGCTCCACCCGCGCGGGGCTTCACGTCTCCGGCCCCCCTTCTCCCTAAGTTACGGGGGCAATTTGCCGAGTTCCTTAACCACAGTTCGCCCGATCGCCTCGGTATTCTCTACCTGACCACCTGTGTCGGTTTGGGGTACGGGCCGCTCAGAACTCGCTAGAGGCTTTTCTCGGCAGCATAGGATCACTGACTTCACCTGAATCGGCTCGGCATCACGTCTCAGCCTTCATGCGCCGCGGATTTACCTACGACACGGCCTACACGCTTACCCCGGCACAACCACCGGCCGGGATCAGCTACCTTCCTGCGTCACCCCATCGCTTGACTACTACCCGCCAGGTTCCCACGCTCCCCACCCTCAACCCGAAGGTCTTGGATGGTTTGGGTGGTTAGCACAACGAGGTTCATCAGGGACGCTCTTTCGCGGGTACGGGAATA